>CBDCJD010000001.1:0-10849 GCA_965217745.1 Bryobacteraceae bacterium
CTGGCCTAAAGCAGAGATCTTTCTGCCACCTGGAGCCACGTGGCCCGTCTGTCTGCGACCGACAGTATGAACTCCAGGATCGCGCGGGACAGCTGCGCGCCCATGTGGCAGTGTTTGAGAGGCCTGAGCGCCTGTTGAGGGGGGCGGCGCAGCCGCAAGTGCCAGGCATGCAGCAGTCCAGTGAACGTCCATAGTCCGTTTCAGAAAGAATGTCCCATTTGGGGACCTGCCGCTGGAGATCAGCTGTTGTTGAGGCCTGTGATTTGCGGTGCCGACGTCCGCCCCAGGGGCTGCAGAGAAGTTGCACTGGTATCTTTAGCTCGAGCGGCGTGGGCTGTGGCGATGCAAAGCGCGCACGCGAGGGCCCTGCTTCCCGCACTGCCCTGGCAGCTGATGTGAGTCACAGCAGGGAGCCGGCTCGTGCGTTGGGAAGTGAATATGGAGTGGATGCTGATGCTTTTACAGTGTGTTCCTCACTACATTCCGCGTATTGTTGGGCCGGTACAGCCCCGGATGTGGTCTCCTGTGTGCGGCAGAGCCCGATGAGTGCTGGGCCTGCAGTGGCGCATGCCATGCCCTCCACACCCGCCCCCCTACCAGCCATATCAGCCGCGTTCGTGAGCCATCGACCTGACAAAATTTTGCCATAGTCCTGGGGCTCTTGCCTCTTGCCTTGGCCTTCGCCGCTCGACGCGAGCAAGTGCTTGTGCTTGGCGTCGGCGAGGGGAGGGGAGGGTCGGGGAGGGGAGGGGAGGGGAGGGGAGGGCTGGGCTGCGGCGGCAGCCCCCAGCTGTCTCTTTTGAACGTTCCGGGGGGCCCTCGCACGATAACAATTGATTTATTGCAATTTCCATATGCCCTAGTCAGTCAGACAAGCAAAGGGCCGCCTGTCTGGCGTGTGACTGCCGGATGCATGCGGGACATTCTTTATGAAACGGACTATGCCGCACCTGTGGCGCCGCCACAGGTGATGCAAATATACGGCGTAGAAACGCGATCTGCACTGCGTCTCAGCCGCCCGCATGACCTGAAACTCTTTTGTTTCATGAAATTTATGTTAGTTAACATCTTTTGACAAGAGCTGAGGCCATGCAGTCGCGATATCTTTGCAGCAAAATTGCAGCGCATGCGGCGCCTCAATTTGAAGGCATTTAATGTGCCAATCGTAGCTGCATGCAGAAAGACAGCGTTCGGTGGCATTTTAGGATGTGGAAATTATTGCTTGGATGTGTGTCGGTGTATTCAAGTAGTGGGACAGCCATCTGTATCGGTTTACAAGTGGGGCACAAATGTTCAGAACCTGACAATGGCACCGCCCTTCTCAATGCAATCTGCCAACCTCCTGGGCATGCTCTCAAACAGATTGTGCAGGTTTGCTGAGGTGATTTCGGCTCTGGCTGCCTGAAACGCGCCCCACAACTCCTCGAAGGTGGTGCACGGCTGCGTTGTACCGAGCTACTCTGCCATCATCGCCCAAACATTCTCGATGGGGCTGAAATCAGGACTGTTTGCAGGCCAGGGCTCCAGGAGGCCTCCAGGAGCCAGAGCCCTGGCCTCCACCATCGAAGAGGCAGCAGTATGAATCCTGGCTCCATCCTGCTGCAGAATCCACGACCTTCGGCCGAAGAGTACCTTGCCGTCAGCCTTGAAAGCAGGCAGCACTACATCCTGATATTCAGCAGCGGAGACGCCGGAATACAAACTCCCATCTTTCCTGAAAAATCTGCTGTTTTTCAGGCTGCCACCCGACACCAACACCATATCAGTCAAGCCGAAGGCGGTGCAGCCCATGTAAACATGCAGCGAGGCGGCACCGCGCTTCGGGGTGGGCACAGTTGCGGGTGGCTCCACCGTCAGCTGGTAGCACCCGCTGCGCCCAGAGCTGGAGCTGATGGTGAAGTACTTGGAGTCCGTGAACATGACCTGGCTCCAGTAGCTGAATCCTTTGGTGCTGTAGTGCTGAGAAAACTGCACGCGCGCGGTCTTGTGGATTGGCTGCAGCAGCGGGACCCGCCTGAACACCCTGAAGGCAAAGCTGTCAGAAGTCAAGATGCGCCAAGCTGTCGACTTGCTAATTTCAATGTCATGCTCCAGCCAGAGCGCCGCTGCTGCCCTTGCTGCTGAACCAGACTCTCTGGTGCTGCCATATCCTCGCAATGCTGCCTGCTGGTCGGCATCCAGCCTGCGGGGCCGGCCGGGCACAGCTGCATTGCCCATGGGCTCGCCCGCTGCACGTTTGCTGATCCACCGGCGCAGGGTTTTGGTGCAGCATTCGAAGCACGCCGCTACTTCTCTGAGATCAGGTAAGTTCTCCGAGACGGCTACAGCAGCCCTGCGGAATTTGGCGCGCTCATTGTTGGCTTCTTCGTTGATGCCTGAACCGCGCTTGCGCACGACCGTCATCAGTGCCTGCAGCAGCAGCAGATGATCATGAGGCGACCTGGTGCAATCACGAAACATTAACAACGAATCTAGTCAGCACATCTGTGGCTTGCAAGCACCATTTGCGCGAAGCACGTAGCCGCTGCACCTCACCAGCCGGAATGGCGCTTGCACATGTGGGCGGCTTCTTCAGGACTGTATTTTCTTGGCAGCTTTTGCAGCGTTGCCGACGAGCTCGATCAGCGAGGAACTTCATTTGGAGAGGGCAATTGGGGTAAGGCTAATGCCAATGACGCCGATGGCAGAGTTTTTCGGGCTCAAGCCAAGGCTGCACGCCTGGCCTAAAGCAGAGATCTTTCTGCCACCTGGAGCCACGTGGCCCGTCTGTCTGCGACCGACAGTATGAACTCCAGGATCGCGCGGGACAGCTGCGCGCCCATGTGGCAGTGTTTGAGGAGCCTGAGCGCATGTTGAGGGGGGCGGCGCAGCCGCAAGTGCCAGGCATGCGGCAGTCCAGTGAACGTCCATAGTCCGTTTCAGAAAGAATGTCCCATTTGGGGACCTGCCGCTGGAGATCAGCTGTTGTTGAGGCCTGTGATTTGCGGTGCCGACGTCCGCCCCAGGGGCTGCAGAGAAGTTGCACTGGTATCTTTAGCTCGAGGGGCGTGGGCTGTGGCGATGCAAAGCGCGCACGCGAGGGCCCTGCTTCCCGCACTGCCCTGGCAGCTGATGTGAGTCACAGCAGGGAGCCGGCTCGTGCGTTGGGAAGTGAATATGGAGTGGATGCTGATGCTTTTACAGTGTGTTCCTCACTACATTCCGCGTATTGTTGGGCCGGTACAGCCCCGGATGTGGTCTCCTGTGTGCGGCAGAGCCCGATGAGTGCTGGGCCTGCAGTGGCGCATGCCATGCCCTCCACACCCGCCCCCCTACCAGCCATATCAGCCGCGTTCGTGAGCCATCGACCTGACAAAATTTTGCCATAGTCCTGGGGCTCTTGCCTCTTGCCTTGGCCTTCGCCGCTCGACGCGAGCAAGTGCTTGTGCTTGGCGTCGGCGAGGGGAGGGGAGGGTCGGGGAGGGGAGGGGAGGGGAGGGGAGGGCTGGGCTGCGGCGGCAGCCCCCAGCTGTCTCTTTTGAACGTTCCGGGGGGCCCTCGCACGATAACAATTGATTTATTGCAATTTCCATATGCCCTAGTCAGTCAGACAAGCAAAGGGCCGCCTGTCTGGCGTGTGACTGCCGGATGCATGCGGGACATTCTTTATGAAACGGACTATGCCGCACCTGTGGCGCCGCCACAGGTGATGCAAATATACGGCGTAGAAACGCGATCTGCACTGCGTCTCAGCCGCCCGCATGACCTGAAACTCTTTTGTTTCATGAAATTTATGTTAGTTAACATCTTTTGACAAGAGCTGAGGCCATGCAGTCGCGATATCTTTGCAGCAAAATTGCAGCGCATGCGGCGCCTCAATTTGAAGGCATTTAATGTGCCAATCGTAGCTGCATGCAGAAAGACAGCGTTCGGTGGCATTTTAGGATGTGGAAATTATTGCTTGGATGTGTGTCGGTGTATTCAAGTAGTGGGACAGCCATCTGTATCGGTTTACAAGTGGGGCACAAATGTTCAGAACCTGACAATGGCACCGCCCTTCTCAATGCAATCTGCCAACCTCCTGGGCATGCTCTCAAACAGATTGTGCAGGTTTGCTGAGGTGATTTCGGCTCTGGCTGCCTGAAACGCGCCCCACAACTCCTCGAAGGTGGTGCACGGCTGCGTTGTACCGAGCTACTCTGCCATCATCGCCCAAACATTCTCGATGGGGCTGAAATCAGGACTGTTTGCAGGCCAGGGCTCCAGGAGGCCTCCAGGAGCCAGAGCCCTGGCCTCCACCATCGAAGAGGCAGCAGTATGAATCCTGGCTCCATCCTGCTGCAGAATCCACGACCTTCGGCCGAAGAGTACCTTGCCGTCAGCCTTGAAAGCAGGCAGCACTACATCCTGATATTCAGCAGCGGAGACGCCGGAATACAAACTCCCATCTTTCCTGAAAAATCTGCTGTTTTTCAGGCTGCCACCCGACACCAACACCATATCAGTCAAGCCGAAGGCGGTGCAGCCCATGTAAACATGCAGCGAGGCGGCACCGCGCTTCGGGGTGGGCACAGTTGCGGGTGGCTCCACCGTCAGCTGGTAGCACCCGCTGCGCCCAGAGCTGGAGCTGATGGTGAAGTACTTGGAGTCCGTGAACATGACCTGGCTCCAGTAGCTGAATCCTTTGGTGCTGTAGTGCTGAGAAAACTGCACGCGCGCGGTCTTGTGGATTGGCTGCAGCAGCGGGACCCGCCTGAACACCCTGAAGGCAAAGCTGTCAGAAGTCAAGATGCGCCAAGCTGTCGACTTGCTAATTTCAATGTCATGCTCCAGCCAGAGCGCCGCTGCTGCCCTTGCTGCTGAACCAGACTCTCTGGTGCTGCCATATCCTCGCAATGCTGCCTGCTGGTCGGCATCCAGCCTGCGGGGCCGGCCGGGCACAGCTGCATTGCCCATGGGCTCGCCCGCTGCACGTTTGCTGATCCACCGGCGCAGGGTTTTGGTGCAGCATTCGAAGCACGCCGCTACTTCTCTGAGATCAGGTAAGTTCTCCGAGACGGCTACAGCAGCCCTGCGGAATTTGGCGCGCTCATTGTTGGCTTCTTCGTTGATGCCTGAACCGCGCTTGCGCACGACCGTCATCAGTGCCTGCAGCAGCAGCAGATGATCATGAGGCGACCTGGTGCAATCACGAAACATTAACAACGAATCTAGTCAGCACATCTGTGGCTTGCAAGCACCATTTGCGCGAAGCACGTAGCCGCTGCACCTCACCAGCCGGAATGGCGCTTGCACATGTGGGCGGCTTCTTCAGGACTGTATTTTCTTGGCAGCTTTTGCAGCGTTGCCGACGAGCTCGATCAGCGAGGAACTTCATTTGGAGAGGGCAATTGGGGTAAGGCTAATGCCAATGACGCCGATGGCAGAGTTTTTCGGGCTCAAGCCAAGGCTGCACGCCTGGCCTAAAGCAGAGATCTTTCTGCCACCTGGAGCCACGTGGCCCGTCTGTCTGCGACCGACAGTATGAACTCCAGGATCGCGCGGGACAGCTGCGCGCCCATGTGGCAGTGTTTGAGGAGCCTGAGCGCATGTTGAGGGGGGCGGCGCAGCCGCAAGTGCCAGGCATGCGGCAGTCCAGTGAACGTCCATAGTCCGTTTCAGAAAGAATGTCCCATTTGGGGACCTGCCGCTGGAGATCAGCTGTTGTTGAGGCCTGTGATTTGCGGTGCCGACGTCCGCCCCAGGGGCTGCAGAGAAGTTGCACTGGTATCTTTAGCTCGAGGGGCGTGGGCTGTGGCGATGCAAAGCGCGCACGCGAGGGCCCTGCTTCCCGCACTGCCCTGGCAGCTGATGTGAGTCACAGCAGGGAGCCGGCTCGTGCGTTGGGAAGTGAATATGGAGTGGATGCTGATGCTTTTACAGTGTGTTCCTCACTACATTCCGCGTATTGTTGGGCCGGTACAGCCCCGGATGTGGTCTCCTGTGTGCGGCAGAGCCCGATGAGTGCTGGGCCTGCAGTGGCGCATGCCATGCCCTCCACACCCGCCCCCCTACCAGCCATATCAGCCGCGTTCGTGAGCCATCGACCTGACAAAATTTTGCCATAGTCCTGGGGCTCTTGCCTCTTGCCTTGGCCTTCGCCGCTCGACGCGAGCAAGTGCTTGTGCTTGGCGTCGGCGAGGGGAGGGGAGGGTCGGGGAGGGGAGGGGAGGGGAGGGGAGGGCTGGGCTGCGGCGGCAGCCCCCAGCTGTCTCTTTTGAACGTTCCGGGGGGCCCTCGCACGATAACAATTGATTTATTGCAATTTCCATATGCCCTAGTCAGTCAGACAAGCAAAGGGCCGCCTGTCTGGCGTGTGACTGCCGGATGCATGCGGGACATTCTTTATGAAACGGACTATGCCGCACCTGTGGCGCCGCCACAGGTGATGCAAATATACGGCGTAGAAACGCGATCTGCACTGCGTCTCAGCCGCCCGCATGACCTGAAACTCTTTTGTTTCATGAAATTTATGTTAGTTAACATCTTTTGACAAGAGCTGAGGCCATGCAGTCGCGATATCTTTGCAGCAAAATTGCAGCGCATGCGGCGCCTCAATTTGAAGGCATTTAATGTGCCAATCGTAGCTGCATGCAGAAAGACAGCGTTCGGTGGCATTTTAGGATGTGGAAATTATTGCTTGGATGTGTGTCGGTGTATTCAAGTAGTGGGACAGCCATCTGTATCGGTTTACAAGTGGGGCACAAATGTTCAGAACCTGACAATGGCACCGCCCTTCTCAATGCAATCTGCCAACCTCCTGGGCATGCTCTCAAACAGATTGTGCAGGTTTGCTGAGGTGATTTCGGCTCTGGCTGCCTGAAACGCGCCCCACAACTCCTCGAAGGTGGTGCACGGCTGCGTTGTACCGAGCTACTCTGCCATCATCGCCCAAACATTCTCGATGGGGCTGAAATCAGGACTGTTTGCAGGCCAGGGCTCCAGGAGGCCTCCAGGAGCCAGAGCCCTGGCCTCCACCATCGAAGAGGCAGCAGTATGAATCCTGGCTCCATCCTGCTGCAGAATCCACGACCTTCGGCCGAAGAGTACCTTGCCGTCAGCCTTGAAAGCAGGCAGCACTACATCCTGATATTCAGCAGCGGAGACGCCGGAATACAAACTCCCATCTTTCCTGAAAAATCTGCTGTTTTTCAGGCTGCCACCCGACACCAACACCATATCAGTCAAGCCGAAGGCGGTGCAGCCCATGTAAACATGCAGCGAGGCGGCACCGCGCTTCGGGGTGGGCACAGTTGCGGGTGGCTCCACCGTCAGCTGGTAGCACCCGCTGCGCCCAGAGCTGGAGCTGATGGTGAAGTACTTGGAGTCCGTGAACATGACCTGGCTCCAGTAGCTGAATCCTTTGGTGCTGTAGTGCTGAGAAAACTGCACGCGCGCGGTCTTGTGGATTGGCTGCAGCAGCGGGACCCGCCTGAACACCCTGAAGGCAAAGCTGTCAGAAGTCAAGATGCGCCAAGCTGTCGACTTGCTAATTTCAATGTCATGCTCCAGCCAGAGCGCCGCTGCTGCCCTTGCTGCTGAACCAGACTCTCTGGTGCTGCCATATCCTCGCAATGCTGCCTGCTGGTCGGCATCCAGCCTGCGGGGCCGGCCGGGCACAGCTGCATTGCCCATGGGCTCGCCCGCTGCACGTTTGCTGATCCACCGGCGCAGGGTTTTGGTGCAGCATTCGAAGCACGCCGCTACTTCTCTGAGATCAGGTAAGTTCTCCGAGACGGCTACAGCAGCCCTGCGGAATTTGGCGCGCTCATTGTTGGCTTCTTCGTTGATGCCTGAACCGCGCTTGCGCACGACCGTCATCAGTGCCTGCAGCAGCAGCAGATGATCATGAGGCGACCTGGTGCAATCACGAAACATTAACAACGAATCTAGTCAGCACATCTGTGGCTTGCAAGCACCATTTGCGCGAAGCACGTAGCCGCTGCACCTCACCAGCCGGAATGGCGCTTGCACATGTGGGCGGCTTCTTCAGGACTGTATTTTCTTGGCAGCTTTTGCAGCGTTGCCGACGAGCTCGATCAGCGAGGAACTTCATTTGGAGAGGGCAATTGGGGTAAGGCTAATGCCAATGACGCCGATGGCAGAGTTTTTCGGGCTCAAGCCAAGGCTGCACGCCTGGCCTAAAGCAGAGATCTTTCTGCCACCTGGAGCCACGTGGCCCGTCTGTCTGCGACCGACAGTATGAACTCCAGGATCGCGCGGGACAGCTGCGCGCCCATGTGGCAGTGTTTGAGGAGCCTGAGCGCATGTTGAGGGGGGCGGCGCAGCCGCAAGTGCCAGGCATGCGGCAGTCCAGTGAACGTCCATAGTCCGTTTCAGAAAGAATGTCCCATTTGGGGACCTGCCGCTGGAGATCAGCTGTTGTTGAGGCCTGTGATTTGCGGTGCCGACGTCCGCCCCAGGGGCTGCAGAGAAGTTGCACTGGTATCTTTAGCTCGAGGGGCGTGGGCTGTGGCGATGCAAAGCGCGCACGCGAGGGCCCTGCTTCCCGCACTGCCCTGGCAGCTGATGTGAGTCACAGCAGGGAGCCGGCTCGTGCGTTGGGAAGTGAATATGGAGTGGATGCTGATGCTTTTACAGTGTGTTCCTCACTACATTCCGCGTATTGTTGGGCCGGTACAGCCCCGGATGTGGTCTCCTGTGTGCGGCAGAGCCCGATGAGTGCTGGGCCTGCAGTGGCGCATGCCATGCCCTCCACACCCGCCCCCCTACCAGCCATATCAGCCGCGTTCGTGAGCCATCGACCTGACAAAATTTTGCCATAGTCCTGGGGCTCTTGCCTCTTGCCTTGGCCTTCGCCGCTCGACGCGAGCAAGTGCTTGTGCTTGGCGTCGGCGAGGGGAGGGGAGGGTCGGGGAGGGGAGGGGAGGGGAGGGGAGGGCTGGGCTGCGGCGGCAGCCCCCAGCTGTCTCTTTTGAACGTTCCGGGGGGCCCTCGCACGATAACAATTGATTTATTGCAATTTCCATATGCCCTAGTCAGTCAGACAAGCAAAGGGCCGCCTGTCTGGCGTGTGACTGCCGGATGCATGCGGGACATTCTTTATGAAACGGACTATGCCGCACCTGTGGCGCCGCCACAGGTGATGCAAATATACGGCGTAGAAACGCGATCTGCACTGCGTCTCAGCCGCCCGCATGACCTGAAACTCTTTTGTTTCATGAAATTTATGTTAGTTAACATCTTTTGACAAGAGCTGAGGCCATGCAGTCGCGATATCTTTGCAGCAAAATTGCAGCGCATGCGGCGCCTCAATTTGAAGGCATTTAATGTGCCAATCGTAGCTGCATGCAGAAAGACAGCGTTCGGTGGCATTTTAGGATGTGGAAATTATTGCTTGGATGTGTGTCGGTGTATTCAAGTAGTGGGACAGCCATCTGTATCGGTTTACAAGTGGGGCACAAATGTTCAGAACCTGACAATGGCACCGCCCTTCTCAATGCAATCTGCCAACCTCCTGGGCATGCTCTCAAACAGATTGTGCAGGTTTGCTGAGGTGATTTCGGCTCTGGCTGCCTGAAACGCGCCCCACAACTCCTCGAAGGTGGTGCACGGCTGCGTTGTACCGAGCTACTCTGCCATCATCGCCCAAACATTCTCGATGGGGCTGAAATCAGGACTGTTTGCAGGCCAGGGCTCCAGGAGGCCTCCAGGAGCCAGAGCCCTGGCCTCCACCATCGAAGAGGCAGCAGTATGAATCCTGGCTCCATCCTGCTGCAGAATCCACGACCTTCGGCCGAAGAGTACCTTGCCGTCAGCCTTGAAAGCAGGCAGCACTACATCCTGATATTCAGCAGCGGAGACGCCGGAATACAAACTCCCATCTTTCCTGAAAAATCTGCTGTTTTTCAGGCTGCCACCCGACACCAACACCATATCAGTCAAGCCGAAGGCGGTGCAGCCCATGTAAACATGCAGCGAGGCGGCACCGCGCTTCGGGGTGGGCACAGTTGCGGGTGGCTCCACCGTCAGCTGGTAGCACCCGCTGCGCCCAGAGCTGGAGCTGATGGTGAAGTACTTGGAGTCCGTGAACATGACCTGGCTCCAGTAGCTGAATCTTTTGGTGCTGTAGTGCTGAGAAAACTGCACGCGCGCGGTCTTGTGGATTGGCTGCAGCAGCGGGACCCGCCTGAACACCCTGAAGGCAAAGCTGTCAGAAGTCAAGATGCGCCAAGCTGTCGACTTGCTAATTTCAATGTCATGCTCCAGCCAGAGCGCCGCTGCTGCCCTTGCTGCTGAACCAGACTCTCTGGTGCTGCCATATCCTCGCAATGCTGCCTGCTGGTCGGCATCCAGCCTGCGGGGCCGGCCGGGCACAGCTGCATTGCCCATGGGCTCGCCCGCTGCACGTTTGCTGATCCACCGGCGCAGGGTTTTGGTGCAGCATTCGAAGCACGCCGCTACTTTTCTGAGATCAGGTAAGTTCTCCGAGACGGCTACAGCAGCCCTGCGGAATTTGGCGCGCTCATTGTTGGCTTCTTCGTTGATGCCTGAACCGCGCTTGCGCACGCCCGTCATCAGTGCCTGCAGCAGCAGCAGATGATCATGAGGCGACCTGGTGCAATCACGAAACATTAACAACGAATCTAGTCAGCACATCTGTGGCTTGCAAGCACCATTTGCGCGAAGCACGTAGCCGCTGCACCTCACCAGCCGGAATGGCGCTTGCACATGTGGGCAGCTTCTTCAGGACTGTATTTTCTTGGCAGCTTTTGCAGCGTTGCCGACGAGCTCGATCAGCGAGGAACTTTATTTGGAGAGGGCAATTGGGGTAAGGCTAATGCCAATGACGCCGATGGCAGAGTTTTTC